>NZ_ATHV01000003.1 GCF_000422205.1 Desulfovibrio sp. X2 | reverse complement strand
CCGAGATCTACACTCTTTCCCTACACGACGCTCTTCCGATCTGGGGGGTGGACAGAATGGCCACCGAAACAAAAGTCATCTTACCAGGAAGCAAGAAAGAGAAGGGCGCGCGCGATGACCTAGCTGCCCGTCTGGAGCGGGCGGCTGCAAGATCATGGATCCAAGGAGAGCATCTGGTTCTTCGTGTCCCGACACGGCAACATGCCGAGTATATTGAAGGAATGGCGAAAGACCTGGATCTTGAAGCCAAAAAATGGAAGGTCAAAGGGTGGAAAATCGAAATCGTGCCAGAGTCTTGATGGGACACTGGTGGGACAATTGACTGGAATAATTCTGGATCAGCGTGGACCACCTGGGACAAATTTGGGACACTTCACCCGAAAAAATGCAGAAAGCCGCGACTTTTTCTCATCGCGGCCCTTGCATTATTGCCTTGAATTACATTGCTTTTTGGTCGGGGCGAGAGGATTTGAACCTCCGACGTTCAGCTCCCAAAGCTGACGCGCTACCAGGCTGCGCTACGCCCCGACGGAAACGGATGCCTACTGGAAAAGGCGCAGGCTTTCAAGCGCGGAGGGGGAGATGGACTCCGCGCCGGGGCCTGTGGCGGCAGGGGACGCGGCCCATTGCCCGTCCGTCGCCCCGTTTCGGCAGCGACGCTCCCCGAGGCCGGACCCGGAAGGTTTCTTGCCCGAAACAGCGCCGGGACAATGCCGGGACAGTGGCGGGACGCGGCGTGGGGACTGTCCGGGCGTGTCGCGGCGCGGGGCGTTCGTCTTTTCCGGTCTTCTTTTCCGTCTTCCGGACGTGCCCGGCTACTTCCAGACCCCGTCCAGCTCCTGGCCGCACTGCGGGCAGGCGCCGTTTTCCAGGCGCTGGCCGCGCACCGTGAAGCCGGAGCGCTCGATGCACACGCAGCCGCACCGGGGGCAGGCCGTCTCGTCGCTCGGGTGGCCCGGGACGTTGCCCACGTAGACGTAGGCGAGCCCCGCCTCCTTGCCGTGGCGGTAGGCCGCCTCCAGGCGCGCGACGGGCGTGGGGCCGCGGTCGGTGAGGTGGTAGGTGGGGTGGAAGCGCGAGACGTGCCAGGGCGTCTCGGTGCCCAGCTCCTTGGCGATGAATTCCGCGATGGACGTGAGCTCGGCGTCCGAATCGTTCCAGCCCGGGATGACCAGGGTGGTGACCTCCAGGTGCCAGCCGAGCCGCCGGATGTGCTTCAGGTTCTCGAGCACGGGCGCCAGGCGTGCGCCGCACAGCTCCTTGTAGAAGCGCTCGGTGAAGGCCTTGAGGTCGATGTTGGCCGCCTGGATGAGCGGGCCGAGCTCGTCGAGGCAGCGCGGGGTCATGAAGCCGTTGGACACGAGCACGTTGCGCAGGCCGTTTCGCAGGGCCAGCCGGGCGGTCTCCTGCACCAGCTCGAAGAAGATCGTGGGCTCGGAGTAGGTGTAGGAGATGGTGGCCGCGCCGAGCTCCTTGGCCGCGCGCACGAGATCCTCGGGCGTGGTCTTCTGGCCCTCCACGCGGCCGCCGGACTTGGGCGGCTGGGAGAGCGACCAGTTCTGGCAGAAGCCGCAGGAGAGGTTGCAGCCCATGGTGCCGATGGAGAACGAGGTCGTGCCGGGCAGGAAGTGGTAGAGCGGCTTCTTCTCGATGGGATCGAGGTTGGCCGCGGCCACGAGGTCGTCCACCAGGGTGTAGAGCGTTCCGCCCCGGTTCTCGCGCACGCCGCACTTGCCGCGCGCGCCGTCGGCGATCACGCAGTACTGGCAGCACAGGTCGCAGTGGACCTTGTTGTCTGCCAAGGGCTTCCAGAGCATGGCCTCGCGCATGGCGGCCTCCTTCTTATTTCGGGCGCGGCACCGGCCGCGGCCTCGGCGGCACCGGCTGGACGGGGTAGGGCACTATCGGCTCGATGACGTAGGGCGTCTGCTGCTGCTGGTCCGTGTTGTCGAACTTGCCCGGCGGCGGGGTCTGCATGATGTCGTCCCCGGTGGCCGGGTCCGTGCCGATGACCGGGCTGCCGGTCGGCCCGCCGGTGCCCATCTGCAGGTCACGCCGGTCCTTCGCCGTGTCGGGGTTCGGCGTGTAGCCGCTCTGCTGCGCCCAGGCCGGGACGGCCATGAGCATGCACAGCGCCAGCAACCCCAGGGCCACCAAAAAAACGTGACGCCGGGGTGGGCGCGTGTCATTATTCTTTCGTCTGTCCATGTCGCGTTCCTTCCGGACCGGATCGTCCGCCGCCAGGGCAATTCCCGGGACGCGGCGCGGGGCGCGGCCCGAGGCCGGGTTTCGCTTGCGATTCGGGGCTGAACCCCATATACATCCTTCCACCTTTTGGGGGAATTTATCAAGGACCATGCCATGAGTGATCGCGCATCAGCCTACACGGCAGCCGGGGTGAACATCCAGGCCGCCAACTCCTTCATCGACGGAATCAAGAAGATGGTCGGCTCGACCTTCACCAAGGGGGTCGTCACGGACATCGGCGGTTTCGGCGGCCTGTTCAAGCCCGACATCTCGGGCATGCAGGAGCCGGTGCTGGTGGCCGGAACGGACGGCGTGGGCACCAAGCTCAAGCTGGCCTTCGACTTCGACCGTCACGATTCCGTGGGCATCGACCTCGTGGCCATGAGCGTCAACGACATCCTGGTGCAGGGCGCCAAGCCGATGTTCTTCCTCGACTACTTCGCCACGGGCAAGCTCGACGCGCAGAAGGCGACCACGGTGCTCGCGGGCATCGTGGAGGGCTGCCGCGAGTCCGAGTGCGCCCTGCTCGGCGGCGAGACCGCCGAGATGCCCGACTTCTACGCCGACGGCGAGTACGACCTCTCGGGATTCTGCGTCGGCATCGTGGACAACGCGCGCATCGTGGACGGCTCGAGCGTGGCCGTGGGCGACAGGATCGTGGGCCTCGCCTCCTCGGGCGTGCACTCCAACGGCTACTCCCTGGTGCGCAAGCTCCTGGCCGAATCCGGCCTCAAGGGCGACGACACCTTCCCCGGCACCGAACAGAGCGTGGCCGACGTCCTGCTGACGCCCACGCGCATCTACGTGAAGCCCATCAAGGCCGTGCTGCGCGACCTCGAGGTCAAGGGCATGGCCCACATCACGGGCGGCGGCTTCTACGACAACATCCCCCGCGTGCTGCCGCGCGGCGTGGCCGCCCGCATCCGCTTCGGGAGCTGGAAGATGCCGCCGGTCTTCGACTGGCTGAAGGAGCAGGGCAGGCTCTCCTGGCCCGAGATGCTGCAGATCTTCAACTGCGGCATCGGCTACGTCTGCATCGTCAGCCCGGACATCTGCGACGACGTGGTCGGCCGCCTGTCCGGCGCGGGCGCCCCGGCCACGGTCATCGGCGAGATCGAGGCCCTGGACAAGCACGAGGAGCAGGTGGTCGTCGACTTCCCGCCCGAGTGCGCGTAGCGCAAGCGGCAGACATAAAAGCGAAAGGGCGCCCTCCGTTAGGAGGGCGCCCTTTCGCTTTTTGAACGGCCTGGAACAGGAGGCGTCGCCGGGCCGATCGTCCACGGCTCCGGGTTGGAGCACGGCAGTGCCGCTACCTCGGCCGGTCGGGCTCCAGGTAGGGGTTGAAGTAGCCGAAGCCGATCCAGGGACAGGCCTTCTTCAGCCGCTTCATGAAGTTTGCGAGGCCCATGGACGGGCCGGACACGGCCTCCTCGCCCAGGGCCTGCTCCATGGTCGCGAGGTAGAGCTCGGGGTCGAGGTTCAGGTTGCGCATCTGGATGAAGTCGAGCCCGGTGGACTCGACCAGCCCCGCCAGGGCGTCGTACTCCGCCTCGCTGTCCGAGAAGCCCGGGAAGTAGAGGAAGTTGAGCGAGACGTGCAGCCCGTGGGCCTTGGCCTCGCGGATGGTCTCGCGCACGTCCTCGAAGGAGTAGCCGCGCGGCCGGTAGTAGGCGGCGTAGGCCTCGGGCCGGGCGGAATTGAGGCTCACGCGGATGGAGTCGAGCCCGGCTGCGGCCAGGGGGGCCATGGTCGCGGGCAGGCTGCCGTTGGTGTTGACGTTCACCGTGCCCTGCCCGCCCTGGTCGCGGAACAGCCGGACGGCCGAGGCGATGGTCTTGGCCTCGGTCAGGGGCTCGCCCTCGCAGCCCTGGCCGAAGGAGAAGATGGGCTTCTTGGCCTTTGCGCCGTGGGCCTGCATGACCTCCACGATCTCCTCGGGCGTGGGGCGGAAGGTGATGCGGTCCTGCGTGGCGCAGAAGCCGGAATCCGGCGGCTGGGCCGAGATGCAGCCCAGGCACGAGGCGTTGCAGCTCTGCGCCGTGGGCAGGGGGCACTCGAAGCGGCCGAGCGCCAGGTTGCGCGCCGCCGGGCAGGAGTAGGTCAGGGCGCAGCCGCCCAGGTGGCGCACGAGCCGGTTTTTGGGAAAGCGCTTGAGGAGCTGTTCCGCGCCGCGCCGGATGCGCTCGGGGTCTATGTTCGTGAAGACCTGGCGCATGTCCGTGTCCACGCGCTTGGCCGCGACGTAGAACCGGTCCTCGAAGAAGCCCACGGCGCCATAGGCGAAGAGCGGCAGCACGGGGGCGCCCTCGCGCGTGGCGTAGGCCGCGGTGGCGCAAAGCGTGTGGGCCGGGCAGACGAAGGCGGCCACGGCAAGGTCGTCGAGCACGGCGGCCTCGCCGGATTCGGGGTCGAGCCCCACGGCGCTGCGGCCCTCGAGCAGGAAGAGGTCCGAGCCCTCGGGCAGGGGGATCAGTTCGTCCGGCCGGGGCAGGGCCAGCTCGCGGCCCCGGCGCACGACCATGAGCAGATCCGGATGCTCGACGATCTGCCCGTCCGGCGTCGCGGCCAGCAGGCTCGGTGTGATGTGGCGTCGTTTGGACATGGCGGCGGTTTGAGCACAGAGTCGCGCAAAAGGCAACGCCCGGCCGCGCGGCCCTCGCCGTGAGAATGACGTTTGACCGATACGCGCGGGCGGTGCTAGGCAGAGGTGGGGAAAGACAGGGGGGCATCATGCCGCGCATTCTCGGCGTCTATTACAGCGAGAAGACGGATCATGTGGGCGAGGGCGGCACGCGCAAGGCCGTGGTCACGCGCGTCTACTGGTTCGTCCTGCGCTCGGACGAGGAGGGCTACCTCATCCAGCCGCTGAACGCGGAGAACATGCCCGCCGGTTTCACCAAGCGCGTCAGCCGCGCGGATTTTCTCAGGGACTTCGTTCCCGACCCCGGCCACTACTCCGAGCACGTGGAGAGCATCCTCGAGCGGCTGCGCTCGCGCATCGGCAGGAACGAGGGCTACGTGGACCTCTCCGGCCTCGAGCGCAAGGAGCGGCTCATGTTCAAGGCGCTGCAGGCCGCGGACCGCAGGAAGGCGGACGCCGCCGGGGGCGGACAGGCGGACGGAGCGGCCAAAGGCGCGGAGGAGGGAGACGGCCCCGCGCCGCAGTCCGGCGCGGCCGCGGCCGGGCAGCGCCTGGCCAAGGAGCTGCTCGCGGCCCTGCCCAACATGGGCGAGGTCTCCTTCGACTTCACCTGCGAGGTCAACGCGCGCAGCATCGAGCTGCGCAAGGAGGGCGACTACGAGGCCGCCATCCACCACTACCGGAAGGCCCTGCGCCTGAACCCCGAGGACGACCACCTGCTCTTCAACCTGGCCCGCGCCTGCTGGCACAGCGGCGAGAAGACCGCCTGCGCCGAGTACCTGGGCAAGGCCCTGGCCCTGAATCCGGAATTCGAGCAGGCCCGCCTGTTCCTCGACTTCGTGGCCCGCAAGCTCAAGGGCAAGGGCGCGGCCGCCGCGACCTCTCCGGATGCGGCGCCCCAAGGCGGAGCGGAATCAGGGGCCGGGGCTGCGGCCGCCGAGGCGTCCGCAGACGCAGAGGCCGGGGACGTGGCGGCCGAGGACGTGGCGGCCGAGGACGTGGTGCTGGAACGCCGCGCCGCGCCGCGCGTGGTCCTGGACGTGGAGGTGCGCTGCACCGTGGTGGGCAAGGGCGGCGAGTGCGAGCACCTGGTGCGCGACCTGTCGCTGTCCGGGGCGCTCCTCGAGCTTTCGCCCGACATGCCGCAGCCCGTCTTCAGGAAGGGCGAGAAGGTCATGCTCATGCCGCAGGAAGGGCTCGTGGGAGAGCTCATGGGCACGCGCAAGGCCGAGATCGTCTGGTGCTCCGGCCGCCGCTTCGGGATCTGCTTCACCAAGCCGCTGTCCACGGGGGAGCGCTCCCTCGAGGAGTGCCTGGGCGAGTTGTCGGCGGAGGAGTAGGCCCTTCGGCGAGCCGGGCCGTCTCCGAACGGCCGGAAAAAAGCAAACGGAAAAAGGCGGGGCCCTTTCGGGTCCCGCCTTGGATATGCGAGGAGAGGCGTAGCGGCTTAGCGCTTGGAGTACTGGTAGCGGGCGCGAGCCGAACGCAGACCGTACTTCTTGCGCTCCTTGACGCGCGAATCGCGGGTCAGGAAGCCGGCCTTCTTGAGCACGCCGCGCATCTCGGGGTCGACCGTGAGCAGGGCGCGGGAGATGCCGTGACGCACCGCCTGGGCCTGACCGGCCACGCCGCCGCCGGCGACGTTGATGCGGATGTCGAATTTGCCCAGCGTCTTGGTCAGGTTGAGCGGCTGGCGGATGATCATCTGCAGCGTCGCCCTGGGGAAGTACTCCTCGTAGGGACGGCCGTTGACGATGATGTCACCCTTGCCCTGGTAGATACGGGTGCGCGCGACAGCGTTCTTGCGCTTGCCGGTGCCGTAGAAAAATTCCTGGCTCATGTTCGTGCTCCGGTCCTAAATTTTGGCCCTAGATGTCGAAGGGCTTGGGCTCCTGGGCTCCGTGCGGATGCTCGGGCCCGGCGTAGATCTTGAGCTTCTTCAGAAGCTGGCGGCCCAGGCGGTTCTTCGGCAGCATGCCGCGCACGGCGAGGCGGATGACCTCTTCCGGCTTTTTGGCGAGCTGGTCGCGCAGGCTCGTTTCCTTGAGACCGCCGGGGAAGCCCGTATGGCGGTAGTACTTCTTGTCCAGCAGCTTGTTGCCGGTGACCTTGATCTTCTCGGCATTGACCACGACCACGAAGTCGCCGTTGTCCATGTGCGGGGCGAACTCGGGCTTATGCTTGCCGCGCAGGCGCATGGCGATCTGGGTGGCAAGCCTGCCGAGGATCTTGTCCTGGGCGTCGACCATGAGCCAATCGCGCTTGATGTCCTGCGGGGTGGGGGTCCAAGTTTTCATGTTACGCGTCTCCTTGCGGAATCATCACTCAAAGGAGGGATTGCATAGACGCTTTGAAAGAGGCTGTCAAGCAAACCCTCGTAAATTTCATCTCGCCGGTTTCTCGGCGACGACCGTCACGTCGCCCGAGAGAATGACCTTCCGCCAGCCTTCCGTCAACCTCGGCCAGCGGCTGCGGCCGATCTTCCACCACAGGCGGTGGAGCAGGTCCACGGGCATGACCAGGCCGTGGGCCAGGCGCTTGGGCAGCCCGGCGAAGAGCCCCATGCGCGCGAGCGAATAGAGGCCGTTTCGCCCCGGCGCCACGAAGAGCGGCCTGAGCCCGGAGGCCTCGAGCAGGGACAGCGCGCCCAGGTGGGAGATGTTGAAGAAGCTGTTCTTATGGAAGGGCTCGAGGAAGGCCATGGTGGCGATGAAGCGGCCGCCGGGCCTGAGCACCCGCGCGACCTCGGCGCAGCCGCGGTAGGGGTGGGAGAGGTGCTCGAGCACGGCCATGGAGAGTACGAAGCCGAAGGACTCGTCCGCGAAGGGCAGGGCGTGGGCGTCGCAGAGCAGCGGCGCGGCCTCGGCCGCATAGTCGGCGCCCGTCCAGGTCCAGCCCGCGCGCTCCACGGCCGCGCGGTGCCTGCCCCGGCCGCAGCCGAGGTCCAGGGCGGGCTCTCCCCGGCGCTTCGCGGCCGGGAAGTGGCTCAGGAGCACGGGCGCGAGATGGGTCGTGCGGGGAAGGCCGGAGAAATCCACCTCCGGCGCCGGGTTGGCGCGCAGGGGCGCGAGGTCGATGCCGGGGGGCACGGCCGCGGCCCGGCCGAGGACCGCCTCCTGCATGACGCGCAGCGGCGCGCGCAGGCGCAGGTCCGGCCGCCCGCCCTCGCCGCCGCCGCTCCCTCCGGGCGCGGGATCGTAGACCGCGCCGCAGGCGGGGCAGGAGAACCCCGGCCCCGGGCCCGACAGGCCGCCCCCGCAGGCCGGGCAGCGCAGGATGCGCACGATCTCGGGGGAGAGCGTCATGCGTTCTGTCCTCCCGGGGCCCCGGGCAGGCCCGACGAGCCTGCCGGCAGAATCTCCTCGCCCTGCTCCCCGTCTTGCCCGATCCCCTCCGGTGGCGATTCCGGGAGCGGCTCTTTCGCGGGAACCGGAACGCACTCGGCGAGCACGAAGAGCATCAGGCCGAAGATGAAGAAGGTGGAGAAGACGATGGAGGCGCTGAAGGTCGCGAGGGTCAGCGTGCCGCTGATGAACGTGGGCAGGGTGACGCCGAGCACGTAGGTCAGCGCCGCGCGCACGATGAGCATGGTCGCGTTGAGGGACAGGGCCAGGGCGAGCATGCGGCGCGCCGCGAGGCTGTGCCGTCTGGACGGCCGGGCCGCGGAGAGCAGGTCGCGGGCCATGAGCAGGAGCACGGCCGCGATGGTCAGCGAGAAGAAGATGATGCGGAACTGCTGGCTGCCCAGGGGGGAGATGGCATAGCAGATGGGATAGGCGACGCACGAGACCAGGAGCAGGCGCAGCAGGGGAGAGGGCGACCAGCCCAGGAAGCGCCGGATGCCGGTCCAGTGCAGCATGAGGCAGCTGATGAAGAGGATGTTGGCGACGATGATGTTCAGCAGCCAGGGCGAGAGGGGACGCAGGGCGACGAAGAGATAGCCCGTTGCGCCGCAGGCCGTGGCGCAGGCCCAGTAGCCCGGGCCGCGCAGGGGGAGGCGCATGCGCGCGAGGATCAGGAAGCAGACGCAGCCCGAAAAGCTGGTCAGGCAGGCTATTCCGGCGAGCGTGGTGACGTCCATGTCTCTTTTCCCCAGGTCCCTTCTCAGTCCCGCAGGTTCCGGACCGGGCGTGCCTCGGCCTGCAGGCGCTCCACAACGACGAGCCCGAGTCCCGCGAGGAGGAGGGCCATGAAGGCCACGGCCACGAGCATGGCCGCCATGGTCACCGGCCCGGAGACGAGCAGCGGAAGCGTGGCCCCGAAGACGTAGGTCAGCGCGGCCCGCACCAGGAGAAACGCCGCGTGCAGCAGGAACGCGGCGGAGAGCAGCAGACGCCCGGGGCTGCGCGCGGGCATGCCGATGAATAGCTCGCGGGTGATGATCAGGAAGATGCCGGACAGCAGGAGCGAGATGAAGATGATGCGAAAGCCCAGGCTGCCCTGGGGCGAGAGGGTGTAGGCGGCCGCGAAGGTCGCTGTCACGGACAGCAGGAGCAGCGCGAGCAGGAGGAAGGAGGGCGGACGTCGGCCGAGGAAGAGCCTGAGGCCTGTCCAGAGCAGGCAGAGGGCCGCCACGGCGAGCACGTTGCTGGCGAGGATGCCGAGGAGCCAGGAGATGCCGGGGCGCAGGGAGATGAAGGAGAAGACCACGCCGACGCAGCCGCTGGCCGCGCTCCACCAGCCCGGGCCGTGCAGGGGAAGCCGCAGGCGGAGCATGGCCCAGAAGGCCGCGCAGCCCACGAAGCTGATGATGGCCACGGCCACGGTGAGGGTGCGGATGTCCAGATACATGACGGGTCGAGCCGGGCGGGATCAGTCGAAGTCGGCCAGGAGCGCGCCTATGTGCACGCCGTGCTGGAAGGGCTCCTGGGCGTACTGGCCCCGGATGCGCCACAGGGCCTGCTGCAGCTGGTCGGAGGTGATGCCGTTGCGCACGGCGGTGTAGGCCTCGAGGAAGGCCGCGAGGTTGTCGCAGATCTTCAGCAGATGGCCGTCCTTGGGGTCGAACTCGTCGCAGTTGTAGGACTCGCCGAGCGTCCTCCAGTCGATCTTGAGCTGCTTGCCGTCCTTCTTGCGGACCACGGTCTCGAACTCCGAGCCCACGTCCAGGCCCAGGAAGTAGCTGAGCCGCGCGGCCAGGTCCTCGGCGCCGCCGCGCCGCAGGGGGCCGAGCACGCGGCTCTCGAGCTCGGCGTGTTCGTATTCCTGGATGATGTCCGCGATGCCCTCCACGCTGCGCTTGACCGGCGAGATGATGTCGCGCGTGAGCAGCTCGGGCAGGTCGTGCACCAGACCGGCGAAGAAGTTGTTGATGCGCCGCGCCCGGCAGGCGGAGAGCTCGAGCGAGAAGAAGTAGGCGCAGGCCGCGACCACGAAGAGGTGGCCGAGCACGGTGGTCTCGGGGATGCGCGGGGTCTGCGACCAGCGGGTCTGGAAGCGCAGCCTGCCGCACAGGCTCGCGAAGCGCTCGAGGGGCGAGCCCTCGCGCAGGAGCTCCGGCACCCCGGCCAGGTCCGCGTGGGAGGCGAGCGTGTTCTGGAAGTCGCTCTCGATCTCGTCGAACTCCTCGTCCCAGGGGTTCAGCTGCTTGATCAGGGAGAACTCGTAGCGGCTGGCGTAGATGTGCGCGGCGTGCAGGATGCGGCCCGCGAGGTCCTGGTGGTCCGGCACGGCGAGATAGGCGCGCAGCCGCGCGGTGAACTCGTCGCCCACCACCTGGATGCGCGGCGCGAGCTGGCCCACGACCCAGGCCGTGAGGCGGCGGTAGTGCTCGGGGTTGGCCTTTATCTTATAGAAGACGGGCGGCTTGATGTCCGTGATCACCAGCCGGTAGAGGTAGTCGAAGAGCCCGCCCTCGACCACGGCCTCGCCCAGGGCCAGCTTCTCGGAAAGCGGCATGCCCCGCGAGTTCAGCTCGTAGAGCATCCAGGCGACCATCATCTTGTGCCCCTGCTTGTCCACCTCGTAGAGCTCGATGGGACGGAGCTTGTCGTTCCACCGCTTCATGGACGACCCGGAGAAAATGAGCTGCAGGAGGCTCTTGCGGATGCTTGGCATGGATGCCCGGTCAGGTTAGAGGAGTGGGACGCTGTACAGGCGGCCACTGTAGCGGTGGCCCCGGCAAAGCACAAGGCGCAACACGCGAACGGGAGGAGACGATGATTCTGCGCAAAAGGGCCTGGGATGTGATGCGGGAGGACTTCGAGACCATCCGCGAGAACGCCACCCTGGGCGAGGTGATGAACAAGATGCGTGAGCGCCTGAGGGAGCAGCCCGAGGCCCACCTCATGGTCGTGGTCACCGAGCTCGGCAAGCTCGCGGGCGTGGTCACCGCCTGGGACGTGCTGCGCGCCGCCGAGGACTGCGTCCTCAAGGAGGACGTGAGCAACGTCGACGAGGCCGACTGGGACGCCGCCTTCGGCCGCGCCTGCATGCTGTGCTGCGGCACCGAGGTCAGGAAGATCATGCACCGGGACACGCCCATGGTGAAGCCCGGCGATCCGCTGCTTCTGGTCCTGAACGCGCTCATCGAGTCCAAGCGCAGCTGGGTCGTGGTGGAGGAGGGGGGGCGGGCCATCGGCGTCATCCTCATCGGCGACCTGTTCCGCGAAATCACCCACGAGATGGTCAAGGTGCTGTAGGCGCCGAAAGCGGGCTCGACGCCGCGCGCGCCGACGCCGCGAGAAGACGTTCGAGGGCCCGGATGAGGCGGGGCACGGCCATGGGCCGCGTCCCGCCTCGTCCGGGCTCTTTTCGTGCATCGGGAGGTGCGGAGGCGGCCTCGGGGAGCCGCGCGGGGGCGCCCGGCTACTTGCCGGTCAGGACGATGGCCTGCAGCGCCCGGGTCATGCGCGGGTCGTAGCGCTTCTCGTCCTTGACCAGGGCGGCGCAGGCGTCGGCCGGGCTCATGGCCGGGGCGAAGGGCCGCTTCACGATCATGGCGCAGTAGGAGTCCACGGCCGCGCACAGGCGGCCGAGGGGAGAGATGTCGTTGCCCTTCTGCTTCTGGGGGTAGCCCGAGCCGTCCATGCGCTCGTGGTGCTCGCCCACGCAGGCCTCGACCTCCTTGAAGCGCAGGTCGAGCTTGCCGAGCATCTCGATGCCCGTGGTGGTGTGGGCCAGGATCTTGGCCTGCTCGTCGCGCGAGAGCGCCTGGGTCTTGGTGCGCAGGAAGAGGGGGATCTTGCTCATGCCCAGGTCGTGCACGAAGAGCCCCACGGCCAGATTGTCGAAGACCTTGCGCTTGACCTGCTGCTTCTTCAGCTCCTCGGCGTTGAGCCGCAGGTAGAGCGCGAGCCCCATGATGCCGCAGTTGACCGAGTGCGCGGCCAGGGTGTGCTCGGCGTGCAGGCGGCGCATCAGGGCGCGGATGCGGTAGATGTCGTGCCAGAGGTATTCCGTGAGGACCATGATGTCCTCGTAGAGGCGGTCGTAGGCGGCCTTGACCGGCTGCTCCAGGAAGTTCTCCATGCGCATGGTCAGGGCCTGGGCGAAGATGTCCGCGATCTCGCCCTCCTGGAGGTTCTTGTCCACCAGGATCAGGTCGAGCTGGTGCGCGATGTGCTTGACGTAGATGTGGTGGTCCTTGCGGGAGACGAAGATGAAGCCTTCGTGGACCAGCCGGGAGAGCTCCTCCACCCGCTCGTTGGACAGGCGGTCCCCGGCGCGGAAGAAGGTCTCGATGCGCGCGATGTCCTCGCGGAAGAGGAAGATGTCGAGCGGGGGCCGGTACTTCGAGAAGCTGTCGAGGATGTCGCCGCTGATCTGGTAGTATTCCTCGTTGAGATTCTCCGGGACATCGGAAAGCTTTTTGTCGGCCATATGGTCCCTTCTCGGGGTTCGTGAGCCTCGTCCTGGACACCCGCGCCGCCGCGCCGGCCGCGGAGGCTGGAATCTGCGAAGCCGGATCCGGCCCTCCCGGAGCCGGAGGCGCCTGCCTCGTTCCGACACTTTATAGTCAGGTAGGCTTACAGACTTGCAGGCCGCGTTGCAAGCCTGGATTCTCGGAAAGCCTTTTGTTTCCGCGCATTCCGGCCCAGGCTGCGGCGTTTTTCCCACCTCGCGCCCACTCGGGGCGCGCACAAGCCCCTGAAAAGGGCTCGGTCGCTGGCATACGGCCCTCTCGGGCAGCCGGTGGGAGAGAGTGGTAGCCGCTTTCTCCCACCGCTCCTGGACCACTGTTGCATCGGCGTGACGTTGCCAAAAGGTGTCCTATTACATGCCTCGTGAATTGTTTTTAACATCATGTTTTTATTCTATTTATTTTTTACTGCATTTTTTCTTTCACCTTTCTGCAAAAAAAAGGAACCGAAAAAGGGAGAGGGGGGTTGACATTTTCGGGGGGTTCCGTGAAGAGGTTGTGGGAAGAAGTGGTAATTAGTGGTAAAGCAGGTGGAGAGATCAGGATGTTCCGCGGCCATTCATACCGCAGCATAGACCCGAAGGGCAGGCTCATGCTTCCGCCCGAGTTTCGGGACATCCTGGTCAAGGATGACGCAGGAGGCAGGCTCATGCTCGCCAAGTTCGACAACTGCGTCGTCGGCTATCCCCTGTCCGAGTGGAGTCACATCGAGGCCAGGTTCGCCCAGATCAAGAACCCCAACCGCAAGGTCCGCGACTTCATGCGCTTCTTCATCGGCGGCGCGCAGACCGTCGAGCTGGACCGCCAGGGGCGCGTGCTCATTCCGCAGAGCCTGCGCGGCTATGCGCACCTCGACAAGGACGTGGTCCTGGTCGGGGTCGGAATCAAGTTCGAGATCTGGGACAAGGCCGGCTTCGAGGAGATCGAGGCGCAGGACTTCGACAACGTTTCGGACGACATCGCCGCCACCGGCATCGAGGTGGGCTTTTAGATGGGCCACGACGAAGGGAAGGGCGACTGGGGGCACCTGCCCGTCATGCCCTCCCAGGTCGTGGAGTTGCTTCGGCCGCGCAACGGGGGCCGCTATCTGGACGGAACGCTCGGCATGGGAGGCCATACCGAGCAGATCCTGAAGGCGAGCGGAGGCGAGGCCGAGGTGCTGGGCCTGGACCGCGACGAAGCGGCCCTGGCCACGGCGGAACGCAGACTGGGGGGGTACAAGGGAAAGGTTCATTTGTGGCATGGTCCGTTCAGCAGGTTCGAGGACGCGATGAGGCAGGTCGGGTGGAATAGCCTGGACGGCGCTTTGGTCGATCTCGGCGTTTCGAGCCTGCAGCTCGACACGGCCGAGCGCGGCTTTTCGTTCCTGCGCGACGGCCCCCTGGACATGCGCATGGACCCCTCGGCCGGAGCCGTGCCTGCCTCGGCCCTGGTCAACAAGGCATCTTTCCAGCGCCTCGCGGAGATCATCGGCGACCTGGGCGAGGACCCGCTCGCCGGGCGCATCGCCCGCGCCATCGTCGCGGCCCGCGAGGAGGCTCCCATCGAGACCACCGCACGGCTCGCGGCCATCGTGGAGCAGGCCTACCCCGCCAAGTGGCGCCGCACGGCCAGGAACCACCCCGCCACCCGCACCTTCCAGGGCCTGCGCATGGCCGTGAACGACGAGCTCGGCGAGCTCGACGCCTTTCTTTCCTCCGTCATCGACTACCTCGCGCCCGGCGGCCGCCTGGCGGTCATCTCGTTCCACTCCCTGGAGGACCGCATGGTCAAGCGGGCCTTCAAGCGCGAGGCCCAGGGCTGCATCTGCCCGCCGCGCCAGCCCATGTGCACCTGCGACCACAAGGCCCGCGTGAAGATCCTCACCAAGAAGCCGCTCACGGCCTCGGACGAGGAGCAGGCGGCCAACCCCAGGTCCCGCAGCGCCAAGCTGCGCGGCGCGGAGAGGCTGGCAGATGCTTAAGGTGCTGCTCGGCTCACGGGGCGACCTCACGGCCCTCCTTCTTCTCCTGGCGCTCCTCTTGACGCTCGGGCTCTCCCTCGTCTGGCTGAACATCGAGCGCTGGGACCTGGCGTACCGCATCGAGCACCAGGAGCAGGAGCTGGAGAACAAGACCGCCCTGGTGGCCAAGCTGGAGGTCGAGCGCAGCAACCTGCTCTCCCCCCAGCGCATCCGCGAGATGGCTCAGCAGTTCGGGCTGGCCCAGGCCAAGTCCGGCCAGATCAGGCACGTGGAGGCGGGGCAGTAGCCCCGGACGGCCATGACCGGCAAATCGACGAGCAACAGGAAGGCCCGGGTGCGGCGCCAGACCGCGACGGTGCGTCCCTCCGGGGACGGCCGCTGGCGCATCTGGGCCGTGGCCGCGTTCTTCGCCCTGGCCTGGGTCGGGCTCTGGGTGCGCGCGGGCTACGTGCAGATCGTCGAGGGCCCCTGGCTGGCCGAGCAGGCCAAGCGCCAGCACCTGGCCGCCGACTTCGAGCGCGGCGAGCGCGGCGAGATACTGGACCGCGACGGCCGCCAGCTCGCCCGCAGCGTGCGCTTCAACTCCGTGTACGTGAACCCCGTGGAGATCGAGAACCGCGAGGCCGTGGTCCGCGCCCTGGCCAAGGACCTGAGCCAGTCCCCGGCCGAGATCCGCAGCAAGATCACCACGCGGCGCAGCTTCGTGTGGATCGCCCGCTACGTGGACGACCGCGCGGCCCTGGCCGTGAGCCAGGAGAAGCTGCACGGGGTCTACCTGACCTACGAGTACGGCCGCCTCTACCCGAACAACAGCCTCGCCGGGCAGGTGCTCGGCTTCGTGGGCGTGGACGGCAAGGGGCTGGACGGCGTCGAGCGCTCCATGGACGACTCCCTGGCCGGGGGCAAGGCCGAGTTCGTGGTCCAGCGCGACGCCGTGGGCCACCGCCTGTACCTCGACGCCCAGGGCCGCGAGATGGACATCGACGGCCACGACGTGACCCTGACCATCGACGCCCACATCCAGGACCTGGCCGAGACCGCCCTGGCGAACGTGGTCACCAAGTACAACGCCCGCGCGGGCGTGTGCATCGTGGTCGACGTGCCCACGGGCGAGATCCTGGCCCTGGCCAACTTCCCGTTCTTCAACCCGAACATCTACCGCCGCCAGCCCCTGGACGTGATGCGCGACCGCGCGGCCATGGACGTCTACGAGCCGGGCTCCACCATGAAGCCCTTGATGGTGGCCGCCGCCCTGCAGGAGCGCCGCGTCACGCCGGACACCCGCTACTTCTGCGAGGACGGCAAGTGGAAGTTCCTGCACCACACGATCCACGACGACATCCACTCCTACGGCTGGCTGACGGTCAGCGACGTGATCCGCTACTCGTCGAACATCGGCGCGGCCAAGATCGGCCTGGACCTCGGTGCGCCGACCTATTACAAGTACCTCACCAAGCTCGGCTTCGGCGAGCGGCCCGGACTCCTCCTGCCCGGCGAGGGCAGGGGGCTTCTCAGGCCGCCCGGCGAGTGGGGCGAAATGGGACTCGCGAACATCGCTTTCGGCCAGGGCATCGGCGTCACGCCGCTGCAGCTGGCCAAAGCCTATTTGTGTCTGGCTGACGGAGGAGTGCTCAAGCCCCTGCGCCTGGTCAAGGACCCGCCCGGCCCCACCGAGCCGGGCGTGCGCGTTTTCGACGAAGAGGTCACGCGCAAGGTGCGGCAGATGATGATCGGCGTCGTCGAGAACGCCGGCACGGGCGTCAAGGCCCACATCGACGGCATGGTCGTGGGCGGCAAGACCGGCACGGCCCAGAAGGCCCTGCCCGGCGGCGGCTACGGCAAGAACTACCTCTCGTCCTTCGTGGGCTTCATCCCCGGCGACAAACCCAAGTACCTGATCCTGGCCATGGTCGACGACCCGAGCCGCGTCTTCTACGGCTCCATGGTCGCGCTGCCCGTGGTGCGCCAGGTGGCCGTCGGCACCCTGGCCTACACCTGCCAGCTTCCGGGCAGCGCGGACTGTCCCGTGGACGTGGCCGCCAAGGACGCGGACGGTTCGCAGGTCGTGGCCAAGGTCGAGCGGCCCGAGGCCGCTCTCGCGGACGGCAAGGTCCCGGACGTGTGCGGCATGCCGCTGCGCCGGGCCGTGGAGATACTCGCCCGGCAGGGCGTGGTCCCGAAGCTCGAAGGGCACGGCGCGGTGGTGCAGAAGCAGTCTCCCTCGGCCGGAGAGGATTGGCCCAAGAAGGCCCCAACTTTCACCTTGTGGCTCAAAAGCTATGCGGAATCCTGACATGACATCGGCGCTCAGCAGGCAGTGGACGGATCTTCTCGCCAGGGTCGGCGAGGGGCTCATGGTCTGGACGCACTCGGGCAAGGTCCGTCCGGGCGACGTCTTCGTGGCCGTTCCCGGGGCCAAGGTCGACGGCGCCGTCTTCATCCCCCAGGCGCTCGAGCGCGGCGCGGCCTTCGTGGTGGCGCGCAACGCCGAGGGCTGGCCCGCGAACGCCAAGGCCGAGCTCGTGCTGCACCCGGACCCGGCGCGCGCCCTGGGCGAGCTGGCCGCGGCCTACTTCAGGACCCGCGCCCATCCCTTCAAGCTCGTGGGCGTGACCGGCACCAACGGCAAGACCACCACGGCCTATCTCGTCGAGTACCTGATGCACGCCAACGGCCGCCGCGTGGGCGTGCTCGGGACCATCAACTACCGCTGGCCCGGCGTGGTGCTCGAGTCGCAGCTGACCACCCCGGACTGCTGGAAGACGCACGAGCTGTTGGCCAACATGGCTCGCGCCAAGGTCGAGGCCGCGGTCATGGAGGTCTCCTCCCACGCCCTGGACCAGGCCCGCGTGGCCGGGCTGCTCTACGACGTGGCCGTGATGACCAACCTGACCCAGGACCACCTGGACTACCACGGCACCATGGAGAACTACCTCGCGGCCAAGAGCAGGCTCTTCAGCGAGTACTCCGCCCCCGGCCGCACCGCGGTGCTCAACTGGGACGACCCCTCCTGCCTCATGCTCCTGCGCTCCATCCCCGGCGCCGTGGGCTACGGCCTGACCCAGCCGCCCGAGGGCGACTTCCGCGCCCTGAACGGACGCCTCGTCTCCTCCTCGGCCGCGGGCATGGAGCTCGAGATCATGTGGGAGGACCGCACCATCCACATCTCCTCGCCCCTGGTCGGCCGCCACAACGCGCAGAACATCCTGGCCGCCATCGGCGCGGGCCTCGGGCTCGGCCTGCCGCTCAAGGCCATGCGCGTGCTGAACGACTTCTACGGCGTGCCCGGACGCCTGGAGCGCGTGCCCAACCCCAAGGGGCTGAACGTCTTCGTGGACTACGCCCACACCCCGGACGCCCTCGAGAACGTGCTCTCGGCCGTGAAGTCCCTCCGGCCCAAAAAGCTCGTGGTGGTCTTCGGCTGCGGCGGCGACCGCGACCGCACCAAGCGGCCGCTCATGGGCCATGCCGTGGCCTCGTGGGCCGACGTGGCCGTGCTGACCTCGGACAACCCGCGCAACGAGGACCCCTTCCGCATCATGGACGACGTGCGCCCCGGCCTGGCCGGAGCGGCGCAGGTCGTGGAGGAGGTCGACCGGCGCGAGGCCATCCGCGTGGCGCTCGAGGGGCTCGGCCCCGAGGACGTCTGCGTGATCGCGGGCAAGGGCCACGAGATGTACCAGCAGATCGGCGAGCTGAAGTTCCCCTTCAACGACGCGCAGGTGGTGCGCGAGGTGCTCGAATGCGCGTGAGCCTGGGCGAGATCGCAGCCGCGCTCGGCGTGGACGTGCCGCGGGAGGCCATGGGTCTCGCCGTGCGCCGCGCCGTGGCGGACAGCCGCCAGGCCGGGACGGGCGACCTCTTCGTCTGCCTGCCCGGCGAGCGCGCCGACGGCCACGACTTCGCCCCGAAAGCGGTGGAGCAGGGCGCCGTCGCGGTCCTGGCGGCGCGGCCCCTGCCGGGCCTCGGCGCGCCGGTGCTCGTGGTGCCCGACGTCCTGCGCGCGCTCGGCCGCCTGGCCCGCTGGTGGCGGCTTCGCTGCAAGGCGCGCGTGGTGGCCGTGACCGGCTCCGCGGGCAAGACCACGCTCAAGGAGATGATCGCCCAGGTCCTGGGCGCGCGCTTCGTGGTGGCCAAGAACCACAAGAACTTCAACAACCAGCTCGGCCTGCCCCTGACCATTCTCGGCACCTCCGGCGCCGAGGACCACTGGGTGCTCGAGCTCGGCATCAGCAAGCCCCACGACATGGAGGAGCTCGGCTCCGTGGCCCTGCCCGACATCGCCGTGGTGCACAACATCGGCCCGGCCCACCTCGAGGGGCTCGGCGACCTCGCGGGCGTGGCCCGCGCCAAGGCCTCGCTGCTCGGCTTCGTGCGTGAGGGCGGCACGGCCGTGGTCAACCGCTGCTACCCGGAGCTCTGGGAGGCGGCCAAGGCCTACGACGTGAAGACCGTCTCGCTCTCCACCGATCCCGCCGTGCCCGCCGACGTGCTCTGCCGCTACGCTGGCGCCGCCGGGACGGGCACGGGCAGGTTCGAGCTCAGCGTGCGCGGCAGGGAGATCGCCTGCGAGCTGCCCTATCCCGGGGCGCACTTCGCCGAGAACGTGGGCGCGGCCTTCGCCGTGGCCTCGCTTTGCGGCATGGACCTCGCCGCCACGGCCGACGCCCTGGCCCATCCCGTCCATGTCGAGGGCCGCTTCTGCTGCCGCGAGGCGGGCTGCGTGACGCTCATCGACGACACCTACAACGCCAACCCGCTGTCCATGCGCAGCGCCGTGGACTGCGCCGCGCAGATGGCCGCGGGGCAGCCCCTGGCCCTGGTGCTCGGCGACATGCTCGAGCTCGGCGGCGGGGCCGAGGAAGAACACCGCGCGCTCGGCCGCTTCATCGCCGAAAGGCCGGTCATGGCCCTGTTCTGGCGCGGCACGATGGCCGAGGCCGTGCGGGCCGGGCTCGCGGAGGGCGGCTTCGCGGGCGCCTTCGCCGCAGCCGGGGACGCCGAGGGCCTCGCCGCGGCCTGGGCCGAGAAGGGCACGGACAAGGGAGTGATCCTGGTCAAGGGCTCGCGGTCCTGCCGCATGGAGGAGTTCCTGAAGGTCCTCGACGACATTTTCTGCACGCAGGGGGAGGAGAAATAGATGCTGTACAACCTGCTCTTCCCGCTGTCGGACCAGTTCAGCGCGCTGAACGTCTTCCGCTACATCACGTTCCGCTCCATCTACGCCTTCCTCACGGCGCTGATCATCGCCATCGCCTTCGGCCCGGCCATGATCCGCTGGCTGACCAGGCTCAAGTGCGGCCAGTGCATCCACGAGGACGTCAAGGCGCACGCTTCCAAGGCGGGCACCCCGACCATGGGCGGCCTGCTGATCATGGCCGCCTGCCTGCCCGCCACGCTGCTCTGGGCGGACATCAGCAACTCGCGCGTCTGGCTCGTGCTCCTGGTCTTCTGCGGCTTCGGCGCGGTGGGGCTCTACGACGACTACCTGAAGGTCTGCCGCCACAAGAACAAGGGGCTCTCGGCCAAGGCCAAGTTCCTCGGCCAGATCGTGGTGGCGGGCATCGCCGTGGCCGTGCTCCTGCGCGACCCGGCCTACTCCACCAAGCTGGCCGTGCCTTTCTTCAAGAATTTCCATCCGGACCTGTTCTGGATGTACGTGCCCTTCGCCATCCTGGTCATGGTCGGCGCCTCCAACGGCGTGAACCTGACCGACGGCCTGGACGGCCTGGCCATCGTGCCCACCGTGGTCGCGGCCGTGGTCTTCGGCGTCTTCGTCTACGTGGCGGGCAACGTGAAGATGGCCGACTACCTCCAGGTGCCCTACGTGCCCGGGGTGGGCGAGATCACGGTCTTCTGCTCCTCGCTGCTCGGCGCGGGCCTCGGCTTCCTCTGGTTCAACGCCTATCCGGCCCAGATCTTCATGGGCGACGTGGGCTCGCTCTCGCTCGGCGGCGCGCTCGGCTTCGTGGCCGTCACGGCCAAGCAGGAGCTGCTGCTCGTGGTCGTGGGCGGCCTCTTCGTCATCGAGACCCTCTCGGTCATCGTGCAGGTGGGCTACTTCAAGATGACCGGCGGCAAGCGCATCTTCCGCATGGCCCCGCTGCACCACCACTTCGAGATGAAAGGCATCCCGGAGTCCAAGATCATCATCCGCTTCTGGATCATATCCGTGCTCTTCGCCCTGGTGGCGCTCAGCACGCTCAAGCTCAGGTAACACGAGGTACAGGATCGTGCGCGAACTCATCCATCCGGGACAGCTCAGGGGCCACAAGGCCGTGGTCGTGGGCGCGGGAGCGTCCGGCCGCGCCGCCGTGCGCCTGCTGCTCGCCCTGGGCGCGGAAGTCACCCTGCTCGACAAGGCCGAGCCCTCCGACGCCGTGCGCGCCTTCATCGAAGAGACCGCCGTGGCCTTCCAGTCCGGCGCCCACAGCGCCGGGCAGTTCACCGGCGCCGACATGATCGTGCTCTCGCCCGGCATCGCCCGGGCCTCGCTGGAAAAGGAGCTCACGGGCATCCCGGAGCAGAAGATCATGGCCGAGCTCGAGCTGGCCTCCTGGTTCTTCGACGCGCCGGTCATCGCCGTGACCGGGACCAACGGCAAGACCACCACGGTCTCGCTCATCGCCCACATGCTGGAGACGGCCGGGAAGAAGGTCTTCCTCGGCGGCAACATCGGCACCCCGCCCTCGGAGTACCTGCTCTCGGGCGAGAGGGCCGACGTCCTGGTGCTCGAGGTCTCGAGCTTCCAGCTGCAGAACTGCCATTCCTTCCACCCGCAGGTGGGCGTGCTGCTGAACTTCTCGCCCAACCACCTGGACTACCACAAGGACATGGAGGAGTACCTGCGGGCAAAGCTGCAGCTCTTCGCCGTCCAGGCGGCGGGCAACCTGGCCATCGCGCCGCTCGAGATGCGCGACGAGCTCGAGCGCCGGGCCTTCACCAAGGCCTCGCGCACCTATTTCGTGCCCACGGAGCGCTTCACGGACGTGACCAGGCTCGTCGGGCCGCACAACAAGGCTAACATGGAGGCCGCCTGGCTGGCCGTGCGCCCCTTCGGCGTGACCGAGGAGCAGGCCCGGGCCGCCGTCGCGACCTTCACGCCCAAGCCGCACCGGCTGCAGATCGTGGCCGAGAAGCGCGGCGTGCTCTTCGTGGACGACTCCAAGGCCACCACGCTCGACGCCGTGGCCGCGGCCGTGGCCTCCTTCGACCGTCCCATCCGCCTGCTCGCGGGCGGCAAGTTCAAGGGCGGCGAGCCCGCGGCCCTGGTGCCGCTCCTCAAGGAGCGCGTGAAGAGCATCGGCCTGTTCGGCGCCAGCCGCGAGGTCTTCGAGCCCGCCTGGGCGCCGCATCTGCCGGTGTTCTGGGAGCCCACGCTCGAGCCCGCGGTGAGGAAGCTCTTCGCCGAGGCCCAGGAGGGCGACGTGATCCTGCTCTCGCCGGGCACCTCGAGCTTCGATCTCTACGGCAGCTACAAGGAACGCGGCGACGATTTCAAGCGCATCGCGGAGGGACTCTAGGTGAGCGCAGCGGACGTGACCCGGGCCCGCTGGCAGGGCGTGGACTGGTGGCTTCTGGCCGCCGGGCTGCTGCTCGCCGCCGCGGGGCTGATCATGGTCCTCTCGGCCTCGGGCATCATGGCCGAGAAGTTCTACGGCGGGAAGTACTACTTCTTCCAGCGCCAGAGCGTCTTCTGCGTCGTGGGGCTCGTGTGCATGGTCGCCTGCGCGGCCGCGCCCAGGGCGCTCATCTACCGCTACACCTACTTCTGGCTGCTGCTGGTCATCATGCTCTTCGTCGTCACGGCCGCCACGCCGCTCGGCGTGGTCATCAACGGCGCGCGCCGCTGGCTGCACATCGGCCCCTTCTCCATCCAGCCGCTGGAGCTGTCCAAGGTGGCCCTGGTCATCTACCTGGGCTACTTCTTCGCCAGCAAGCAGGACAAGGTCAAAAGCTTCGCCATCGGCTTCATCCCGCCCTTCGCGGTCACCGGCTTCCTGGCCCTGCTGCTGCTCCTGCAGCCGGACTTCGGCGGCGCGGCCTTCCTCTGCGCGCTGCTCTTCCTCATGTGCCTGGCGGGCGGAACGCGCTTCGTCTACCTCTTCGCCACCTGCTGCGCGGCCGTGTGCGGCGCCGTGGCCCTGGTGCTGCACTCGCCGTACCGCTTCAAGCGCTTCCTGGCCTTCCTCGACCCCTTCAAGGACGCGGGCAACACCGGCTACCAGCTCGTGCAGTCGCTCTACGCCTTCGGCTCCGGCCGCATCCTGGGCGTGGGGCTCGGCGCGGGCCGCCAGAAGCTCTTCTTCCTGCCCGAGGCGCACAACGACTTCCTCATGGCCGTGGTCGGCGAGGAGACGGGCTTCCTCGGCGTGACCCTGATCATCCTGCTGATCGGCATCCTGCTCTGGCGCGCCTTCACCATCTCCGTGCGCCAGGACGACCTGCGCGACCGCTTCACGGCCTACGGCCTCACGCTCATCCTCGGCATCGGCTGCCTCTTCAACCTGGCCGTGGTGCTCGGCACCGTGCCGCCCAAGGGCGTGCCCATGCCCTTCATGAGCTACGGCGGCTCGCAGATCATCATCTCCTTCATCTGCCTCGGGCTGCTGCTCAACTACTCCCGCACCGCCGGGCTGCGCACGGCCGGGGCCCCGGCCGCGAACAGCGGCGGCGTGGCCGTGGGACAGGCCGTTCAGGGAGGCGCCAGATGCTGAAGCGCCTGGTCCTCACCACCGGCGGCACGGGCGGCCACATCTTCCCGGCCCTGTCCGTGGCCGAGGAGGTCCGCCGCCGCAACCCCGAGGCCGAGGTCCTCTTCATCGGCGGCAAGTACGGCCCCGAGGGCGACCTGGCGCGCAAGGCGGGACTCGCTTTCGAGGCCCTGCCCGTGCGCGGCGTGCTCGGCCGGGGCGTGGCCGCGGCGGGCGCGGCCTGCAGGCTCGCGGGCGGCGTGTTCACGGCGCGGCGCCTGCTGGCCTCCTTCAGGCCGCAGGTCGTGGCGGGCTTCGGCGGCTACGGCGGCTTCTGCCCGGTGATGGCGGCCAGGACCCAGGGCATCCCCTGCGCGGTGCACGAGCAGAACTCCGTGCCCGGCGCGGCCAACCGCCTCCTGGCCCGCTTCGCGGACAAGGTCCTCGTGACCTACCCGGACGAGGGCCATGCCTTCGATCCGGCCAAGGTGGTGCGCACGGGCAACCCGGTGCGCGCGGCCATCCGCGAGCTCGGAAGCCTCCGCCACGAGCGCGCGGGCGAGCGGCTGCGCCTGCTGGTGCTCGGCGGCAGCCAGGGCGCCATGGCGCTGAACACGATGCTGGCCGAGGCCTGGCCCGCCCTCTACGAGCGCGGGGTCATCGTCTGGCACCAGACCGGCGAGCGCGACCTCGAGCGGGTGCGCGGCCTCTACGGGATTTCCGGGGAGAGCGCCCCGGCGGGAGCGCGCATCGTCCCCTTCATCGAGGACATGGCCGGGGCCTACGCCTGGGCCGACCTCGCGGTCTGCCGCGCCGGGGCCACGACCCTGGCCGAGCTGACCGTGGCCGGGACGCCCTCGCTGCTGGTGCCCTTCCCGCACGCCACGCACGACCACCAGACGGTCAACGCCCGCTACCTGGAGGCCAAGGGCGCGGCCGTGCTCCTGCCCCAGGCGGGGCTCACGGCGGAGATACTGGCCCGCACCGTGGGCGGCATCGCGGCCGAGCCGGGCAGGCTCGAGGCCATGGCCGAGGCAGCGCGCGCGGAAGGGCGCCCGGACGCCGCGGCGCGCGTGGCGGACGAACTGGAGAAGCTGGCCGGGAAGGCCTGAAATTTCCGCGAGATTCGAGGGACGACGACGTGAGAACGAAGGTCAAGCACATCCACATGATCGGCATCGGCGGCTCCGGCATGAGCGGCATCGCCGAGGTCCTGCTCAACCAGGGCTACGGCGTGTCCGGCTCGGACGTGGCCATGGGCCCGGTGACCAAGCGGCTCATGAAGCTCGGCGCCTCGGTCTTCATCGGCCACGGCGCGCAGAACGTGGCCGGGGACGTGGACGTGGTGGTCAAGTCCACGGCCATCAAGGACGACAACCCCGAGGTGGTCGAGGCGCGCGAGCGCGGCATCCCCGTGATCCCGCGCGCCGAGATGCTGGCCGAGCTGATGCGCCTGCGCACCGGCGTGGCCGTTGCGGGCACGCACGGCAAGACCACCACCACCTCGCTCCTGGCCGAGGTCTTCGCGGCCGCGGGCTACGATCCCACGGTGATCATCGGCGGCCGCCTCAACGCCTACGGCTCCAACGCCCACCTGGGCGAGGGCGAGTACCTGATCGCCGAGGCCGACGAGTCCGACGGCTCCTTCCTCTGCCTCGCGCCCATCATCACCGTGGTCACCAACGTGGATGCCGACCATCTGGACCACTACAAGGGGGGCATCGAGGAGATCGACGACGCCTTCGTGCAGTTCATGAACAAGGTGCCGTTCTGGGGCATGAACGTGGTCTGCGGCGACGACCCCGGCGTGCGCCGCCTGCTGCCGCGCATCAAGCGCCGCATGTCCACCTACGGCTTCGGCAAGGACTGCCGCATCCGGGCGGAGGTGGTGCAGACCGGGCTGCGCGGCATCTTCCGCGTCTTCGTGGACGGCGAGCACTGGGCCGACGTGACCCTGAACCAGCCCGGCCGCCACAACATCCTGAACGCGCTCGGCGTCATCGGCGTCTCCCTGGAAGTGGGACTCGCCAAGGACAAGGTCATCGAGGCGCTGAGCCGCTTCGGCGGCGTGGGCCGACGTTTCGAACTCAAGGGCGAGAGGCACGGCGTGCTCGTGGTGGACGACTACGGCCACCACCCGGCCGAGATCCGCGCCACCCTGGAGACCGCCCGCGCCTGCTACCCGGACCGCCGCCTGGTGGTGGCGTTTCAGCCGCACCGCTTCTCCCGCACCCAGGCGCTCTTCGGCGACTTCTGCAAGGTCTTCGAGAACTGCGACCAGCTCCTGCTCACCGAGATCTACGCGGCCTCCGAGGCCCCGATCCCGGGCGTGTCCGGCCAGAGCCTGGCCCAGGGCATCCGGCAGGTGAGCAAGACGCCGGTGGAATACTTCCAGAGCCTGGACGAGATGCTCCTGGCCCTGCCCAACATCCTGAGGCCCCGCGACCTGCTGCTGACGCTCGGCGCAGGCAGCATCACCCAGATCGGCCCCAAGTACCTGGAGATGGAATGACGGCCCTGGACCTGACGCACGACGTCCCCCTCGCGCGCCGCACCACGCTTCGCCTCGGCGGCACAGCCCTGGCCGAGGCCGTGGTGCGCGAGGAGGAGGACCTCGTGGCCCTCACGGACGCCCTGTGCGAGCTCGGCGGCGAGCCCGTGGCCTTCGGCGCCGGGTCCAACGTGCTGGCCAAGGACGGGGAGCTCGGCGTGGTCCTGGTGAGCTCGCGCTGGGCTACCGGGCCCGCGCGCCTGGCCGAGGACGAGAGCGGGGTGCTCGTGCGCGTGGGGTCGGGCATCAAGCTGCAGTCCCTGCTCGCCTGGCTGGCCTCGGAGGGCCTTTCCGGGATCGAGCGGCTGCGCGGCATCCCCGGCAGCGTGGGCGGCGCCGTGGCCATGAATGCCGGGTCCTGGGGGCAGAGCTTCTGCGAGCGCATGGTCCGGGTGCGCCTGTGGTCGCCCGCGCACGGCGAGCGCTGGATCGAGGCCGGACAGTGGGAGGCGGGGTACCGCCGCTTCGCGCCCGAGGGGGAAGAGGGCTTCTTCCTGGTGCTCGAGGCCGAACTCCTGCTCTCGAAGCGCGACCCCGCCGCAATCCGGGCCGACATGTCCGAGTACTTCCTGCGCAAGAAGGCGGTGCAGCCCGTGGCCGCGGCCACCTGCGGCTGCGTCTTCAAGAATCCCGAGGGCGAGAGCGCGGGCAGGCTGCTCGACCGCGCGGGCTTTCGCGGCGTCGGGCTCGGCGGCATGGCCTTCTCGGAGATGCACGCGAATTTCCTGGTCAACGTGGGCGACGGCCGCTCCTCCGAGGCGATGGAACTCATCTCCCTGGCGCAAAGCGCGGTGCGCACCCGCTTCGGCCTGGACCTCGAGCTGGAAGTGAAGGTGGTCGGATGACGTCCCTGGCCGCAACGCGCCGCGGGCGCGTCCAGCTCACCCGAAACGGCGGGACCAAGGCCAGGAACGCGGGCTCGTCGTATTCTCGCGGGGCCCCGGCCGCCAAGCCGCGCAAGGGCAGCAACAGCTACCGCGGGCAGAAGGGCGAGGGCGGCGTCGTGGCGGCGCGCATGGCGCGCGGCGCGGGCTTTTTGGCCGGGCGCATGGTCGTGCTGAGCCTGCTCCTCGCGCTCGTGTCCACGGTCAGCCTGGGGCTGCTCTACGGCTACCGCTGGCTGACCGTGAACCCCTACTTCTCCCTGCGCCAGGTGGAGGTCACGGGCAACTCGCGGCTGAGCCGGGACGAGGTCCTGAAGCTCGCGGGCGTCACGGGGGGAGAGAACACCCTCGAGCTCAACATCCGCGACGTGGAGAGCCGCATCTCCTCGGACCCCTGGATCAAGTCCGTGACCGTGGAGCGCGTGCTGCCCGGCACGCTCAAGCTCACCATCGCGGAGAAGCAGGCCGCCTTCTGGGTGCAGCGCGGGACCACGCTCTACTACGCGGAGGCCGACGGCGACATCATCGCCCCGGTGGAGGCGGACCACTTCGCCTCGCTGCCGGTGCTCGAGCTCCTGCCCGGCTCGGAGTCGTGGCTGGACGACATGCCGCTCTTCGCGGCCGAGCTGGCGCACAACCGCTGGTTCTTCTCGCTGCGCGACATCGAGCTCATGCAGGCGGGCGGCGGCGACCTGACCCTGGTGCTCTCGGACGGCCGCACGCTGTCCCTGGATCTTTCGGACTGGGAAGGGGGGCTCGACCGCATGAAGGTCGTGGCCGACGACCTTTCCCGCCGCAACGAATGGAATTTCGTACGCCACATGCAGGCCTCGGGAGGCCGCGTGTGGGTTCGTCTGGCGAAGACCGGCGCCTGAGCCGGACACATGGAGAAGAGGTATGGCCAAGTCGAAAGGTGAACTCGTCGTCGGACTGGATATCGGCACCACCAAGGTCTGCGCCGTGGTGGGCGAGATGAGCCCCGAAGGGGTGGACATCGTGGGCATCGGCACGAGTCCGTCCACCGGCCTGCGCAAGGGCGTGGTGGTGAACATCGAGCAGACCGTCCAGTCCATCAAGAAGGCGATCGAAGAGGCCGAGCTGATGGCCGGCTGCGAGATCCGCTCGGTCTACGCCGGCATCGCGGGCAGCCACATCAAGGGATTCAATTCCCACGGCGTCATCGCGGTCAAGGGCGGGGAGGTCGGCCCCAAGGACGTGGAGCGGGTCATCGACGCGGCCAAGGCCGTGGCCATCCCGCTGGACCGCGAGGTCATCCACATCCTGCCGCAGGAATACATCGTGGACGACCAGCGCGGCATCGCCGACCCGCTCGGCATGGCGGGCGTGCGGCTCGAGGTCAAGGTGCACATCGTCACGGGCGCGGTGACCTCGGCCCAGAACATCGTGCGCTCCTGCCACCGCTCGGGGCTGGACGTGGCCGAGATCGTGCTCGAGTCCATGGCCTCCGCCCAGGCGGTGCTGACCGAGGAGGAGCGCGAGATCGGCGTGGCGCTGGTGGACATCGGCGGAGGGACCACGGACATCGCGGTCTTCTCCAACGACTCCATCAAGCACACGGGCGTGCTCGCCCTGGGCGGCACGAACCTGACCAACGACATCGCCTTCGGCCTGCGCACGCCCATGGTGGCGGCCGAAAAGATCAAGGTGAAGTACGGCTGCGCGCTGGCCGAGATGGTCCGTTCCGACGAGGTCATCGAGGTGCCGAGCGTGGGCGGCCGCGAGGCCCGCAGGCTCTCCCGCCAGGTTCTGGCCGAGATCTGCGAGCCGCGCGTGGAGGAGATTCTGACCCTGGTGGACCAGGAACTGGTCCGCTCCGGGTTCAAGAATACGGTGGCGGCGGGCGTGGTGCTCACCGGCGGCACCTCGCTCATCGAGGGCTGCCAGGAGCTGGGCGAACAGATCTTCAACCTGCCGACGCGCGTGGGCTACCCGCAGAACGTCGGCGGCCTGAAGGATGTGGTCAACTCCCCGATGTACGCGACGGCCGTAGGGCTGCTCATGTACGGGGCGCAGAAGGAGGGCGTGGAGCAGCGGTTCCGCATCCGCGACGACAACGTCTTCAACCGCATCCTGGGAACCATGCGCAAGTGGTTCACGGACATCAAGTAGGGCGAATCTTTACAAGGCAACGCACGGACCAGTCAGGGGTATCAAGGAGGACCATCCATGGATCTCGAACTCATCACCGACAATAACGCGAAGATCAAGGTCATCGGCGTGGGCGGAGGCGGCGGAAACGCGGTCAACAACATGATCGAGTCGCAGCTGCGCGGCGTGACCTTCATCACGGCCAACACGGACTGCCAGGCCATGACCCGCTCCAAGGCGGAATTCAAGATCCAGCTCGGCGACAAGCTGACCAAGGGACTCGGCGCGGGCGCCAATCCCGAGATCGGCCGCAACGCCGCCCTGGAGAGCATGGAGCAGATCAAGCAGCTCATCGGGGACAGCGACATGGTCTTCGTGACCGCCGGCATGGGCGGCGGCACGGGCACCGGCGCGGCCCCGGTCATCGCCCAGGTGGCGCGCGAGATGGGCGCCCTGACCGTGGGCGTGGTCACCAAGCCCTTCTTCTTCGAGGGCAAGAAGCGCCTCGCGCAGGCCGAGAAGGGCATCGCCGAGTTCCGCCAGCACGTGGACTCGCTGATCACCATCCCGAACGACCGCCTGCTCTCCCTGGCCTCCAAGAAGGCCACCTTCCTGGAGATGCTGAAGAAGGCCGACGAGGTGCTGTTCTACGCGGTCAAAGGCATTTCGGACCTGATCATGGTCCACGGCCTCATCAACCTCGACTTCGCGGACGTCAAGGCCGTCATGGGCGAGTCGGGGCTGGCCCTCATGGGCACCGGCATCGCCCGCGGCGAGAACCGGGCCAAGGAGGCGGCCATGAAGGCCATCACCAGCCCGCTGCTCGAGGACGTGACCATCGACGGCGCCCGCGGCGTGCTGATCAACATCACCTGCGGCCCCGACATGACCATCGACGAGGTCTCCGAGGCGGCCAACACGGTCTCCGAGGCGGCCCACGAGGACGCGCAGATCTTCTTCGGCACGGTCTTCGATCCGGAGATCGGCGACGAGATGCGCATCACGGTCATCGCCACGGGCATCGAGAACGAGGCCGCCGAGGGCGGCGATACCGGCAAGGTCTCGCCCCTGCGCCGCAAGGGCGGCGGCAACCTCGCCGCCGTGCAGGGACAGGCCGCGGCCGCGGCCGCCGCGCCCGCCGCGGGCAAGCCCCGCAGCCTGAGCGGCGTGGTCAGCAGCGAGGATCTCTCGATCCCCACCTACCTGCGCTGGCAGAAGCAGAACGGCTACGACGCCGAGCCCCAGGCCAGGCCCCAGGCCAAGGCCGCGGTCGGCGGCGCCGCTCCCGGCGAGGAGGACTTCGTCTTCGACGAAGAGGAATTCGAAATCCCGAGCTTCATCCGCAAGCAGGCGGATTAGGCATACATGGTCCTCCCCGGGGGAGCGGGCATGCGGACTCCGCTCCCCCGGGCCCCTTTGGGCTCCGGGGGGACGTGAAAGGAGCGGCGTGACGTCCGCACGAGAGCGCATCCATTTTCTGGGGGCTGGGCGCCCAGAGCTTCCCGATCCGGGCGGCAGGCTGCCCACGGCCCTCGTTTTCGCGGGCGAGGAATCGCTCGCCCTGTCCACCCTCGGCTGGCAGGCCGCCTGGCGCATCCTCGCCGACCTGCCGGGCCTGCGCGTCGAACGCGTCTTCCTGCCCGGACCAAACGAGGCCCCTGCCTCGGCCGATTCCGGCATACCCCTGTCAGACTTTCCCCTGCTCGCGGCCTCGGTGAACTTCGAGGAGGAGTTCAAGGCCCTGGCCGAGATGCTGCTCGCCGCAGAGATTCCGCTTCGGCGGACCGATCGGCCGGACTGGCCCCTGGTGCTCATCGGCGGCCCGGTGGCCTTCCTGAATCCCGCGCCGCTCATGCCGCTCGCGGACGCCTTCTTCGTGGGCGAGGCCGAGGCCGGGCTGGCCGAGGCCGTGGCCGTGGTGCGCGACGTGCGGCTTGCGGGCGGCGGCAAGGACGAGGCCATCGCCCGCCTGGAAAGGCTCCCCGGCGTCCTGGTCCCGGGGCGCACGCCCCTGCCCGTGCGCCGCGTGGTCGCCGGTGGGATCACGAACGAGCTTTCCGCCCCCTGCTATTCCACCTTCGTCAGCCCCCGTTCGGCCTTCCGGGACATGTTCCTGGTCGAGGTCAACCGGGGCTGCCCCTACGGCTGCCGCTTCTGCGCCGCGGGCTCCATCTACCGCCCGCCGCGCCACGCCACCCTCGAAGGGCTGAAGGATCTGGTCGAGCAGGCCGCGCCGCAGAAGGTGGGGCTCGTGGGCACGGCGCTCACGGACTGGCCGGACCTGCGCGCCTTCCTCGAGTGGCTGAAGGAACGCAAGACCAAGTTCTCCCTCTCCTCGGTGCGGGCGGACGGCCTCTCCGACGACTTCCTGACTTTTTTGCGCGACACGGGGCTGCGCACCCTGACCCTGGCGCTCGAGGCCCCGAGCGAGCGACTGCGGCGCGCCGCGGGCAAGCGGCTGGACACCGGCCGCCTGCTCGAGGTGGTTTCGAGCGTGAGCCGCCTGCAGTTCAACAAGCTGAAGCTCTATCTCATCGTGGGCTGGCCCGGGGAGACGGACGCGGACTACGAGGAGTTCGGCGATTTCCTCGCCGAGTTTTCCGCTGCGCGCGAGCGCGGCCGGGGGAAGAAGGGCAAGGGGCTCGACGTGGCCGTGCTCTCCGTGGCCCCGCTGGTGCCCAAGCCCTGGACCCCGCTGCAGTGGTCGGCCATGCGGCCCGAGGCGGAGCTCGCGGCCCGGCTCGACCGGCTGCGCGCGCTCTGCCGCCCGCACAAGGGGCTCAGGCTCGAGGGCGAGTCGCCCTTCGCCGCCCGGCTGCAGGGTCTTTTGACGCGCGGCGACGAGGCCCTCTTCGACCTCATCGAGCTGGCCGCGCGCCAGGGGACGTGGCGCAAGGCCCTGGCGGAATGGGACGGCGACATGGCACGATATTTGGATAGAGAAAGGTCACGGGAGGAGCCTTTTCCCTGGGAGGTGGTGGACACGGGAGTGTCGCGCGCTTATCTCTGGAGAGAATGGCAAGCCTACCTGGCAGGGAAAGAGGGGGTGCTCTGCCCTGACGACGGATGCGGGAGCTGCGGCCGCTGCGGCCTTACGGCCCGAGCATCCGTCCGGTCGAAAGACCAAGGAGACGGACCATGCGCCACTTGATAATCCTCGGTTTCGCCGCTGCGGCCATTGCCGCCAGCGCGTGGCTCTTCACCCCCGCGTCGGCCTTCGATCCACAGAACTGCGACGCGCAGCCCGGCTCGCTCCACGAGAATGCGATCTGCAAGCCGGACAAGAACGGAAACTTCAACAAGCCCACATCCCAGGGACTCGTGTCCTACCTGCTGCTTCGCAAGCTTGCGGACATGCAGAACTGATGCGGGCCCCGACCTGCCCGTGACGTAGAGCCGAGAGCGCCTTCAGGCGTTTCTGCAGCCCCGCCCCAGGTTGTTGAACCGGGCGGGGCTGCGCGGTTTTTTCACACCTCCCCCCTCGCTTCTCTCGCTGGATTCCGTTCCGCACATATGCCCGGGTACGCCCGCGGCGACTCCTTCAGGACCTATTCCGGTCTGCAAAAGTGTGGTTTTTTTTCAACACTGTCGCATTTCGGCCATTCAGGCGCAGCCTCGCTGACCGGACATGTGAAAATCTCACTGTACTTCGGGCCGGAATATGCTACAGTTGTATCCTGTCCGTAGAATCCGGATTCCACAGCCCCGAGCGGCGCGGCGTCTGCCTCGCGGCGCGAAGGCTTTGCGAGGCGGAGGGGCGCGGCGGACAGGAGAGGCGAGTCGAGGAGGTTGCCATGGACCGAAGCCTTCATTTCGAGATTTTTGCCGAGAACCCGGCCCGCATGGCCGGTTTCTACGCACAGGCCTTCGGGCTCGAATTCAAGGAAGAGCACCCGGAGGAGGGGTATTCCCTCGTGGACGGCCGCATGGACGGACAGTGCGGCCTGTCGGGCCGGGTCGGCCCCAGGCCGGCCCTGACCATGGGAGGGATGCCTACCATACATGTCGTTTCAGTGGCCGATGCGATCAAGCGTGTCGCGGCTTCGGGCGGGCGGCTCCTGGTGCCGCGCCGGGCGATCCCCGGCGTGGGCTGGATGGCCTACTGCGAGGACCCGGAGGGCAACAGCTTCGGCGTCTTCGAGCATGATTCCGAGGCCGTCTGAGCCGCTTCTGTCCATCCGAAGGGGGATGGGGCACAACGAAAAAGGCCGCG